>NC_016634.1 GCF_000236585.1 Thermus sp. CCB_US3_UF1 | reverse complement strand
GCTCCCTGTCCTTGGGAGGGTGAGGGTCGCTCCCGTAGCTATCCCGCTCTCGGATCCTCCCCTTCTGGTCGTGAACGATGACTTCTCCCTTTTCCCTCTCAGCTACTTCCCGAGCGTAGGCTTTCGCTTCCTCTTGGGTGCGGAAGATTTTGGAAGCCCTCTTTGCCCCTTCGCGCTCCACAGCCCATCCCTCTCCTCGTCTAACGACATGAAGGTATTTGCGATTCCCGCCCTCTTTTGGCATGGCTACATTATAGCAACTGCCACCGCCTCTCCGGGTCCAGGCTCAGCACCTCCCCCTTCCACCGCACGGCTTCCCGGTCAGCCACCAGGTCCCTGGCCCTGGAGGCCGTGGTGTGGAGCCGCTCTCTGAGTCCCGGCCCGTCCTCCCCCCAGAGCCTTAGGGCCGCTTCCCGCCAGGAGAGGGGGCCCTCTGCGGCCAGCAGGGCCATGAGGTCAAAGGCCCGCCCCGACCCCTCCAGGGGCACCTCCCGCCTTCCCACCATCATTCTCGGGGTTTTACCCGCTTCCAGGCGCACCCCGGGCTTGTCCGGTGCCTTGCGGGTGCGGGGAAGCCTAAGCCCATGGGCCTCCGCAAAGGCGAACAGCTCAGGAAAGCCCAGGGCCTCCTCCATGAGGGGGTAGGGGCCTACGGCCAGGGCCTCCTCCAGAAGGGGCAGGGCCCCGGTCCCTCCTCCCTGCCTGTCCAGCTCCGCCAGAACCACCAGAAGCCGCGAGCGGGCGGGAGCGTGCGTGTCCAGATGCTCCAGCGCCTCCCCCGCCGCCCTGCGGGCTTCCTTCCGCCAGCCCAGGGCCAGGTACCCTGCGGCCAGTTCCGCCAGGGTTGCCCCTCTCCTGGCACCCTCTCCGGAGAGGCGGAGGGCATCCTCGAGGCGGGCGCGGCCCAGGGCGGGCTTCCCGGCCAGCCTGAGGGTGGTTCCCAGGTTCCTCAGGGCCACCACCCGGTCGTCGGGGTCCAGCCTCCCCTCCGCCGCCTGCCGGGCCCGGTAGAGGGCCTCCTTCAGCTCCCCCCGGGCCCGGTGGGCTGAGGAGAGCAAGACTAGAACCCTGTTCCGGAAGCTCCCCAGGGCCTTGGAGCGCACCAGGGCCCAGGCTTCCTCTCCCCGCTTGAGAGCCAGCCCTGGCCTCCCCCGGTGCAGGGCGGCCACACCCAGGCCGTGAAGGGTCCAAGCCCGCCCCAGGTGGTCCTCCTCGGCGGCGAAGTGGTCCAGGGCCCGCCTGAGGGCCTCCTCGGCTTCCTCCCAGCGCCCTGCCCGAAACAGCAGGGCCCCCAGGTCCTGCCAGATCCACCCTGCTCCTTCCCTAGCTCTGCGGGTGGCCTGCCTTAGGAGTTCCAAGCCCCGCTCGTCCCCCAGGTGCCAGCGGGCCCAGCCCTTGAGCCTGAGCCACCCCGGGTCTTCTGGCCTGGGGTCTCTGTCCAGGGCCGCTTCCGCCTCGGCGTACCGCCCTACCTGGAGGAAGTGGCGGACGGCCTCGAGGTCCACCCGCCCGTCAGGGCCCACCAGAGGCCTTCTCCTGCGGGGTCCTGAGTCTGTGCGATAACCATCGGAAAATGCAGAGGAGATGCACTTTCTGCCACTTTTTGCGGCCATGTTGAGGGACATTTTAGCCCAGAGAAATCCTCCTCGGGGCTTGCTAGGACGGCTAAAACCATATTTCAAGTGAAGTCCATCACGCCTGTTGGTATGCCCGTATTGACCCCATTGACCCTTCTCCTTGGAGGTGATAGGGGTTAGGGAATGGTTCCCACCCGGTTCTGTCCCTTCCCCCCTTTTGGGCCCCGGTATAATAGCGGGCAATGGGAAGACGGGGCCCCCCTGGGGCCCAAGGCGGCAGGGCCGCGTGAGGACCAAAAGAAGCTCCCGCTAGGGAGGGACCCTAGGGAGACTAACTACCTTCCCTTTCGTTCCTTAGGCTATCCCCTCCCAGCGGAAACGGCAAGAGGCACCTGGCAGGTGCGCGGGGGAGTTCTGTCCCCCACGCGAAAAGGGAGGGGTTCCCATGCCCCAAGAGCAGTTTGAAGGGAAGGAGTATCAAAAAGAAGGCATTTCGGCGGCGGGCCGGGCTTTCCTGGAGGCCCTGGCCCGCAGGAAGGAGGCCCGGGGAGAGGAGGTCCCCCCCCTCTACCGGGCCCTCCTCGAGGCTCCCCCCCGCCCCTTGGGGAACCCGGAGGTAGGGGAGGCCCTGCCCCGCCCTGCGGGAGACCTCCCGCGCCCGGTGTGGGCCCCTGAGTCCCCCCTGGCCCTGGCCGACCGCCTCCTGGCCCTGGGGGATAGTCGGGCCACCCTGCCCCCCCTTTCCCCCCGGGCCCGGAGGGTGTACCGCCTCCTCCTGGCCCTGGGCCTGGCCCACCTGCGGCGGCACCTGGGGGAGAGGCCCCTGCCCCGAAGCCTCTCCCAGCTCACCCTCTTCCTGCCCAACGAGGCCCTGGGGGTCCTCCTGCCCCCGGCGAGCCTCTACCGGGTCCTGGGGGAGCTAGCCGAGAAGGGCCTGGTCCAGAGGCGGGCCTGGCGGGTGCGGGCCACGGTGCACGGACGCACGGGGGTGTACGCCGCGGGAACCCTGTACGCCCTCCGCCTGCCCCACCGGGAGAGGCGGCCCCGTTTGGAGCGGGAGGACTTCCTCCACCCCTGGCGGGACCTGGAGGGGGACATTGCCCGGGGCCGGACGGCCTGGCGGGCGGTGAGAGAGTCTAAAGAAAGTCCTCCTAAGGAGGACTCCCGGGTCCTGGAGTTTCTCCTTGGTCTTTCGTTACCCCCGCAGAAAGCTCGAGTCCCGTTATCCTTAGACACTCTCACCGCCCTCCTCCGCACCCCCCCTCCCGAGCGCCGCCGCCGCGTGGAGGAGCTGGCCCTGGGCCTGGCCCGGGAGTTCCGCGACCCGGGGAGCCTTCCCTTCTACGCCTTCCTCCTCTGGGGGGTCCTGCGGGCCGAACTCTACGGCTTCCATCCCCGGGCCCTGGAGGTCCTCCTCTGGGCCGTGGGCCGGGTGCGGGAGGCCCTGGTTGCCCTCTGGGGCTCCCGCAAGCGGGTGGGTAGGCCCGGGGCCCTCCTGGCCCACCTCCTCAAGGAAGGAGGCCTCCTGTCCGTCCTCCAGGGGGCCCCCCGCTGGCGGGTGGCCTAGTCTGCTAGACTCCCCTTAAGCCCGCGGAGGGCCTATGGCCTATCAAGACTGGCTCTTCAAGGACCACCCCAGCGGCTGGCGCCTGCGCTACCGGAGGCAGGGCGGGGGGTACGAGGCCTCCCAGGACGGGGAGCTCTGGCGCCCCGTCCCCTCCGTCACCCAGATCACGGGCCTCCTCCACAAAAACCTCCACGAGTGGGCGGTGGGCCGGGTGGTGGAGTACCTCAAGGGGGAGCTGGTCCCGGGCCTGCCCCTGACCCAAGGGGATGTGGAGCGGATCCTGGAGGGGGCCCGCCAGGCCCACCGCCGGGCAAGCCAGAGGGCGGCGGGGCGGGGGGGCGAGTTCCACGCCTGGGCCGAAGGATACCTGAGGGGGGAGGACCCGCCCCTGCCGGAGGGGGAGCCCGAGCGGAGGATGGCCCTGGACCTGAAGGCGTGGTGGGAGGGGAGCGGAGGGAAGGCGGTGCGCCTGGAGGAAGCCGTCTTCCATCCGGAGCACGGCTACGCCGGCCGGACGGACCTGGTGGCCCGGCTTGGGGGGAAGCTCTGGGTGGTGGACCTCAAGACCTCCCCCAGGGCCTACCCCGAGCACTTCCTGCAGGTGGGGGCCTACGCCCTGGCCCTGGAGGGGGAGGGTCTCCGGGTGGAGGGGGGCCTGGTCCTCTGCCTGGGGGATGGGGCTTCCCCCGTGGAGGTCCCCCTTTGGGAGGCAGCGGAGGCCTTCCTGTCCCTGCGGCGGGTCTGGAGCTTCCTGGAGCTCCTGAAGGGCTCTAGCCCCTGAAGAGGCGCTTGTACCAGACCTTGAGGGCCTCCAGGTCCCCGGCCACCACGGCCCGGCTCCCGTCGGGGTAGAAGCGCACCTCGTACCGCCTGGGGAACTCGGGAAGGAGGCGCTCCACCCTGGGCCACCACTCCGCCACCGCCTGGGGCAGGAGGACCAGGTAGTAGGGCCCCGTCCCGGCGATGCCCATCACCTGCCCCTTCCCCAGGGCGGGGGGGCGGCCCAGGTCCGGAGGGGCGGGGTCCTCGGGGGACTCGGGGGCCCGCCACACCCGCACGGGGTCCCGGCGCCCCCTCTCCCGGGGAGGGGGCTTCTGCCCTTCCTCCTTGGGGGGAGAAGGCCTCTGCCCCCTGGGAGGAGGGGCTTCCGCCCCCTTTCCCGGGGCGGGTGCCCAGTAGGGGTTCTCCCGGCCCTGGATGGCGGGGGGCAGGGCCTGGCCCCCCTTCCTGGCCTCCAGGAACCTCGCCAGGGGCCAGGCCCTCTCCGCCAGGAGATGGGCGCCCCCAAGCCGCCCCTCCACCCGGTAGGCCCGCTTGGGCTCCAGCCGCGCGGCGAAGCCCCGGTCCCGCCGGAGGGCCACCTTGAAGGCCTCCCCCTCCTTGGGCACCACCAGGAGGACCAGGCGCTCCCGGTCGGCGTAGAGGAGAATCCCCTGCACCGCCACCTCAGGACCCCCGTAGGGCTGGCGGAGTCGGGTGGCGGCCTGCACCCGCAAGAGCCTCCCCTCCCCGTCCGTGCGGGGCCAGAGGGAGAAGACCCCTTCCCCTGCCTCCCCCTCGGGGTCCCCCAGGGCCCTTCCCCCCAGGGCCACCTCCACCCCCTCGGGGAGCCGCTCTGAGCGGAACCTCCCCCCTTCCAGGACCCCGGGCAGAAAGAGGACGGCCTGGTGGGGGAGACGCTTCTCCCCCTTGGGGCTTTTGGCTTCCCCTTGCGCCTCTCCCACGCCCTCCATGCTAGAGGCCAAAGCGCTTCAGCACTTCCCGGGCCCGGTCCACCGCCCTGCGGCCCACCCCCTCCACCCGGGCGGGCCCCTCCAGGGAGCGGAGGAAGGCCTCCAGGCTTTCCCGGGTAATGCGGGCCGAGCGGGGGGTGGGACGGACCAGCTTCAGGTGCCCTGCCCGGACCAGCCTCCACACCGTGGTCCGCGAGACGCCCAGGGCCCTTTGCACCTCGGCGTAGGTGAGGAGGAGCTTGCCCTCCAGGGGGTCCTTGTGGGCCCCCTCCTTCGCCTGAGCCTTTCCGACCTCCGGCATGCCCCCATGCTACGGGATGGAAGTGCACGGGTGGGGGAAACTCTGGAACTTCCAGACATCCAAACTCTGTAAGTCTGTGAGTCTGTAAGTCTGTAGATTTGTCGCCAGTCTCAAGACTTTGTCGCCATTTTCCGCACCCCTTCCTCCGGCCCGGTGGGGGTTTTCGCCGGGAGTTTTTGCCGTTTGGAAGGGTATTTCCTTTCGGTCGGGCCTCGCTTGCTTGACTTCGCCAAACTGATGTTTTGCGAATGGTATACTCTGCTAAAGCCGCCCCTGGGAGCCTCGAGGGCACCTAGGGCGGCAGGATGGAGGACCCCATGACCCCAGACCCCCACGCCGAGGTCTTTGCCCGCTTCCGCCGCTACCTGGAGATGGAGGAGGGCCGCTCCCCCCGCACGGCGGAGGAGTACCTCCTGGACGCCTCCCTCTTCTCCCGCTGGTTCCGCGAGCGCTACGGGCGCCCCGTCCGCTTTGAGGAGGTGGGAAGCCCCCAGATCCGCGCCTTCCTGGCTTCCCGGGAGGTGAGCCCCCACCGGGCGGGCCGCCTTCTCGCCAGCTTGCGCAAGCTCTTCCGCTACCTCTCGGAGGTGGAGGGCCTGCCCATCCTCAAGGACCCCACCGAGGGGGTGAGGCGGCCCAAGTTGCCCCGCCGCCTTCCCGTCTACCTCACCCCGCCCGAGGTGGCCCGCCTCCTCGAGGCCGCCTACCGCCACCGCTCCCCGCGCGTCGGCCTCCGGGACTGGGCCCTTCTGGCCTTCCTCTACGGCACGGGCCTCCGCCTGTCCGAGGCCCTGGGCCTCACCTTCAGCCAGCTCATCTACCAGGACGGCATCCCCTACGCCCTCAGGGTGCAGGGCAAGGGGGGGAAGGAGCGGGTGGTGGTCCTCTCCCCCACGGCCCAGCGGGCCCTCCACCAGTGGCTCAAACACCGCAACCTGGAGGGCCACCCCACGAGCCCCTACATCTGGAGCCACACCTTCGGGAGGAACCGGGGTAAGCCCTTTTCCCCCCGGGCGGTGGAGGCCATGGTGAAGCGGGTGGCCCGGAGGGCGGGCCTTGCGGAGTGGTCCCGCATCACCCCCCACAAGCTGCGGCACTCCTACGCCTCGGCCCTGGTGGAGGCGGGGCGGGGGATAGAAGAGGTGCGGGAGCTTCTGGGCCACACCTCCATCAGCACCACCCAGGTCTACGTCCACGTCTCCCGCAAGCGCCTAGAGGAGGCCGCCCGGTCGCTTCCGGATGTGCTCTAGGCCTGAAGCGCCTTGGGCTTTCTCCCCATGGAAGAGACATCCAGGATCCGCTAGTTTTTCACCTCAAAACTTGCACTTATCCATTCCCTCTCAACCCTATGCAACCGGGGCACTTGAAAAGGGCTGCGGGTTTCCCGTCTGATGACGGGTGCCATGCCCACAGCCCAGTACCTACTCTCGGCCATCCTAGCCCTTCTGCCAAGCCCCCACCTCCAGGAGTCCCTCAAAGCCCTCCTCCTCCTGCTTTTGCAGGGCCACGGCAAAGCCAGACCCCAGCACAGCCAGACCAAGTCCGCCTCCGCCCTCTCCCGCTTCTTCAACCGGTATGCCTGGCCCACCCGCACCCTCATCCGCCTCGCCCGAAGGGAGGCGGAAAAGGCCCTGGACCGCGCCAGGCCCAGACGGGGTCCCAAGCCCAGGCTCCTGGTGGTCCTGGACCTGGTCACCCTGGAGAAGCGGGGCCTCTTCAGGGCCCTGCCTCTCTCCTTCTTCCACGGCAAGTGGGGCCTCCACCTGGGGGTGGTCTACCTGGTCCACGGCGAGCTCCGCATCCCCTGGAGCTACCGCGTATGGCGGGGCAAGGGGGAAAAGAGCCTCTCCCTCCTGGCCCTCAGGCTCTTAGCCTCCCTGCCCCCTTGGATGCGGAAGGCCTTCCGGGTGCGGGTGGTGGCCGATACCGCATTCGGCACCATCCGGTTTTTGCGGGGGGTCAGGGAGCTGGGATTGGAGGCGGTGGTAGGGATGCGGCGGGACCGGAGGCTCTGGGGAGGGGAGAGGCTTGCGGACCTCAGACGCCAGGGGAGTCGGGTCCACCTGCGGGGGGTTTCTTTCCCCCTTTGGGCCTTCCGCTACCGCTACCCTCTGCCCGGTGGGGGATGGGAGTGGCGGTATGGGGTGGCTACCTTTCCCGCCAGCCCGCGCACCCTGCTGGTGTGGGGGAGGCGGCGGTTTAGCATCGAGCACTTCTTCAAGGCCATGAAAAGCGAGTTCTCCCTGGGTCAGTTTGGGCAGCGGACGGCTTTGGGGGTGCACCGTTTTCTGGTGCTTTCCCTCCTGGCCTACCTGCTGGCCCATTGGGTAAAGCTGGCCTCTGAGGAGAAAGGGTGTACCTGGTGGGAGGCGGGGCGGGAGGCGGCGAGACGGCTCTTTCCTGAGCTGGTGGCCCTGATCCTTTCGCGCGAGCTCTCGCTCCTGGGGCTCTGGCCTCCACCTCCAGGGAAAGGGGTAGAAGATGCGTGTTTATGCGGGATATGCGGGAGGTGCAAGTTTTGAGTCACCCTACTTGTGGCCTTGAGGGCGCAAGGCTTTTCCGTGCGGAACACATCCTTGTTGGTTGTCCTGGGGTTATAGCCGAACCACCCGGAGCTGGCCTCGGTAGATCTCCAGGTGAGCATCCGTGGTGTAGAGGGTCTCTGCCCCTGCCTCCAAGGCGGTGGCCAGGACCAGGGCATCCACCAGGGGCAAGGCAAGACCGTGGGAGAGGCGGGCTGCTCGCTCCCCAATGGACCAGTCCGGCCAGACTACGCGGCACACTGCGGGGATAGCCTCCAGGAGGAGTTCCCCATCCTCTCTGGGCAGGGCTCCCTTGAGGGAGAGGCGAAGGAGTTCCACCAGGCTCAAGCCCGAAACTATGCCCTCCACTCCCTCCACCAGGTCTCGCCACACCCTTACCGCCTCGGGGTGTCCTTCCACGAGGCGCAGGAAGAACCCGGTGTCAAGGGCGGTCACGCCGCCCCTCCTCCAGGAGAAGGAAGGCCTCTTCACCTAGGGGAACCTTGCCCGCCCGTTCCAGCACCTTCCTGCCTAGGGCGGCGCGCCGCCTTTCCCGCAGGTAGAAGACCAGGGCCTCCACGGTGAGGGTGCTCAGGGACTTCCCTTCATTAGCGGCGGTCTCCCGCAGCAGGCGGTCTACATCCTCAGGAAGGTACACAGTTAGGCGCATACACACGTAGCATAACATGCGTGGACCCCTGTGCGGTAGGTGGATTAGCGAGCGGCTGGCCTTCACTTGACTTAGTTGAGAAAAACTAGCCCCTTGCCCTCTTTTTAATTGGGGTGCTCCATGCGAACAGGTTTACTGGGAGAAGAATAGTTTCCGTCCCAGGTTCTCAGGCTATCTGTGTGGTTTTGGCATGGAGTACTCTCTGAGGTCTACCTGTTCATTTGATGCAAAGGCCGCTCTATGTAGGGGCGAGATAACCCTTGGTGAGCCTCCTGGTCCGGCCCAGGCTGTAACAGGACCAGAGAATTTTTCATGGCCTAGGTCTAGCCCCCATCAGCGCCGCTCAGGTTTACGTCCATGGATCTATCCAAGCATCTAGAGGAGCTTGCTTGGTTGCTACGGAATGTGTTAGCGTTATTTGCATGGGGTGGTGTTAATGGCGCGACGTTTGGGTGGAGACTTAAATGATGGAGACTTGATTCGTCCCATCTTGGAGAGTCGCTCTCCTTTTTGGCTTGTGCGTGATTTTTGGGTGGAGCTTTTTTCTTCTTTGAGAGAAAGTGAGATTGAGGTTGACAGATTAATCGAGAGATATAAAGGATTGTTACTTGAGAACCTTAAATACTATCGCTCCAAGGGAATTAACATGCCATATGAACAAGACAACCGTCAACCAGAGGAATATATTTATGATGTTGTAGAAAGTTGGTTCATAGAGGAGATTGTAGCTAGATGGATTAAATCTAACTTGCTACATACCTTTCCGGATGTAAAACTTGAAGTTAGGTTTTCTGGTGGGGATAGAAACAGACAGTTCGTTTTTGAGAAAAAACGGGGTGACGAAACAACAACGGAACCGGACCTAGCCATTTTGGCACCCAAAGGCATATTCTTTGTAGAACTTCAAAATTCGCGTCGAGGTCGAAGGGAAATTTATGACATCAAAAGTTCAAAGGTAAGACGGATTCGCCATCGACACGGTATGTTGCTGTTTTCGCTATTGCCTTCTGAGAGCTCATTCTTTTTTGTTCCCAACGATCAATTTCACCTGATGAAAAAGAGAACTAATATTTCGTGGGGGAAAAAATTGACTTACTTTGTGTCTCAAGAGCAACTGCAAAAGAATGGGTGGGGGTACTATAGTTTCGAGGAAGGCTTACCTGCTCTTTTTGTTGATTTGTTTGAAAAATTTCTGATTTATTCGGGTTAGGTTTGGTCGGCTAAGAGGGGCAATAAAGGTAAGAGCGAACTCTCTTTTTCTCCGCCCCTTCCTTTTTCCCTATTGACAAGCGCAAGCCTCTTTTGAGCTATCTCGTAGTAGTGGGCGTTAATCTCAAAGCCAATGAAATGGCGCTTTTCTAGAGTAGCAGCGATAGCTGTGCTTCCTGTTCCAATAAAGGGATCTAGTACTAATCCCCCCTTCTTGGTTGTTAACCGAATGAGGAACCGTAGTAAATTAACAGGCTTCACAGTTGGATGGTCATTCCATTCTCCCTTTTCTCCTACCTTCGGTTTAGGTACGAGAAAAATGGGTGGAATGCCTTCTAATTCCTCGACCTGGAGAACATTGGAGGGGGTATATCCTCCCTCAAGCTTTTCTGTGAAATTGAACAAACCTACTTGGTGTTTAAGGAAGTTGCGAACAAGGGGTCCTTCTGGTGGTTTTTGAGCAACTATTATTGGCTCGTAGTTGCCTCTAACCTGCGGTGTTTTCCAGCCAGCCAGCTTGGGACGGTCTTCTTTATCGACGTAGCGTTCTAGGGAAGCAGCTTTTGGCCGACCTTCTTTGTACAACCAAATGAATATATCGCGTATGTGGAACCCTGCATCCTCTATTGCAATGGCCATTCTATGCACCAAGCGGGGACTAGAGAAGGAGAGAAAGAAGCCGCCGGGTTTCAAAGAGTCAAATATCTTCTTGCTGATTGCACCGTACCATAATTGTAGTTCTCTTCCCTGAGAAGGGTCAAATTTCATGCCGGCAGGAAGGTGTTTTATTAATTGATTTTGGGTGTGTACCTTAACTTCTTTTGGATCCCAACCATTGTCCAATTTGTCTAAGAAGTATGGAGGATCAGTTAGCACGAGATCCACAGAGTCCTTAACCAGCATTTCTAGCAGTTCAGATGCATCTCCAAGGTATATTTTGTTCCATTCAATTGGCGTTTTCATTTTGCTTCTCCTTTCTTTCCTATTTTCTCCAAAAGATGGAATAATTCTTCAGGAGGATGTTCTTTCAGGTAGCCGTTTTTTAGTGATTTAATCAAGAAAATCCAGTCAGCCACACCAACTGTGCGGCCATTTTTATCAAAAACAAGCCAATTTCTATATGCTCTGTTACAGAATTGACACTGGGGGATTATATTGCCTGGCTCGAGTGGTTTGCGTGGATTCATATGTCCTTTTTGCAGATAGATCGTTTCATTTTGGTTGTAATAAGGATTATAGTGAGGTTTTCCTTCTTCTGCTCCACAAGTGGCGCAACGGTTGCGATACTGTGCTTTAAGGCGTTCAAAATCCTCCTCTAGTATGCCTACATGTCTATATGGGCTAATTTCATCTAGCTTGAGACTCTCAAGTGCGTAGAAGTACCCTTTTCCTTGAGGCGGGTATATCCCTAGCACATTTTTTTTGCTACGAGAAGAAAGGATCTTTATCCCGTAGTTCCTACGCGCATGCCTTGGAAATTGGCAATCGGCGTTGCCGTTAAGTTCGTTTAGAGTGTTTTTTGGAAACCACGGAGCTCCTTTTTTGTAGGCTAAATAAAGAGCTAATAAACAGAGGGCGCCTTTGCCTTTTCTCGGTGGCTCCTTTGGAATGAGGTTATTGTTAGCTTCTCTAAGGTCAGATAAGAAACATTCATAAAGGTAATCTAAACATTCTTGGTGTTCCTGATAAAGTTGTAGCAAGAAGTCCTTTATGGCCTTTGGATCAGCACCACATGAATGAATGAGATTTTTACAATGTGAATCTTTGTCAAGCTTCATAACAATCCTCCTCTTCTTCGAGTAAGGATTTTTCATTCAAAAACAGACTAGGCTTCTTCAGAAGAAATCTGACTGCGATTCGTATGAGAGTGTTCTCCGTAACCCTTGCTCTTAGTCCGAGCCTCGCTCTTTCCCGGTTCAGCTTCCGGGCCAGGGCAGTGAGGGCGTCCAGCTGGTCTGGCCTGAGGCGGCACTCCTTGCGGACATAGGTTAGGTATTTGGGGGTAGGGCGCTCTTTGGGAGGTTCTGGAGGGGCAGGCTCGGCCCGGCGCTCAGCGGGTGCGGGTTCGGGGATGGCCTCCTTCAGCCCCTCTGCTTCCTCCCGCACCAGCTCCGCCAGGCGCTTGCGCTTCATGCTCCCTCCTTCGCGAGCCCCGCGCGGGCCAGGGCTTCCTCCCCCAGCTCCCGCAGGAGTTCCTCCGCCACCCGGCGGTAGTCGGCCTCCCCTTCGCGGGCGTTGGGGCCGCGCCAGCGGGTGATGGGCTTGCCCTCCAGGGCGGCCCGTTCGTGGGCCTTATAGGCCCGCACAAAGGCGTGGAAGGCGGGTACCCCGGCCTCCATGAGGGCGGTCTGGGCCTCGAGGGCCTCCCCCAGGCTCCGGGGATCCACCCGGGTCAGGAGGACCCGGTGGGCCACCCCCAGGGGGCGCACCGCCTGCCGCACCGTCTCCACCAGGGCCTCGAGGTCCAGAGGCGCGGGGGGTGTGGGCAGAACGGCGTAGTCCGCGGCCCTGAGGACGGCCTCCAGCCCCTCGGAGCGCAGGGCCGGAGGGGTGTCCACTACCACCGCTCCGTAGCCCCGCACCTGCCGCAGCCGCCCCAGAAGGGAGGGGTCGGTCTCCTGGGCCAGGTCAAAGGGCATCTCTCCCCGGCCCGCCCACCAGGAGGCGGAGCCCTGGGGGTCGGCGTCCACCAGGAGGACGGGGGCGCGCTCTGCCAGGATGGCGGCCAGGTTGACGGCGGTGGTGGTCTTGCCCACCCCGCCCTTCCCGTTCACTACGGCCACCACCCTCACCCCTTCACCTCCCTCAGGGCCTCCTGAAGGCGTTCCTCTCCCCCCAGAAGGCGCACCCCCTCTTCCCAGGGCACCCGCCACAGCCGTCCAGCCCGGTGCCCCTTCACCTCCCCTGTGCGGAGCCAGCGCCGCACCGTCTCGGGGCTGACCCGGAGTGCCCCTGCCAGCTCCTCAGGGGTCAGGAAGAGGGGCTTGCCCACGGAAGGCATCCTACCCAAATTGCGCATGCCGCGCAAGGGGGCCTTGTGACTTACAGACTTACAGAGTTCCAAACTTACAGAGTCTGTAAGTCCGGAACTTACAAACTACCGAACTAACAGACTTACAGAGTCTGTAAGTCTGGTAGTCTGTTAGTCTGTAAGTATGTTTGTGGGCCGGAAGGAAGAGGGCCGGGCGCTTCTCCTCTCCGTCAGGGCCGGGAGGGGGGTGGTCCTGGTGGGCCCGCCCGGCTATGGCAAGAGTGCCCTGCTGCAGGAGCTGAGGCCGGCCCTCGAGGCCTGGTCCGCCGTCCTTTGGGTGGACAAGGTCGCTCCCTTCGGGGCCTTCCTCAAGGACCTCTTCCGGGCCCTTTGGGACGCCCGCATCCCCGTAGAGGGAGTGGACCTCTCCAAGGATGTGGAGGCCGACCTCAGAACCTGGGGGAAGCGCTATCCATCCAACGACGAGAAGGCCAAAAGCTTGGTGAAGGCCCTAAGACGCTATGGGGAAAGCGGGGTCAACCGGGCAACCCTGGTGGTGGACGACGCCACCGGGGTTCAGGGGAGCATGGTGCCCTGGCTGGTGGCCCTGGCCGAGGCCGCTAGCCTGGTCCTTGCCGCCCACCCCGACACCCTGAAGAAGGCCAACACCAAGCGCCTTTGGATGCGCCTGGACCGGGTGGACCTCCCGCCCCTCTCCCCCAAGGAGACCCGGGAGCTGGCCGAGGCCCTGGTGGAGCGCTACGGGGTGGTGGCCGAGGAGCGGGAGGCCTACCTCTCCCGGGTGGCGGCGCTTTCCGCCGGGGTGCCGGGGGAGGTGGAGCGTTTGGTGCGGTATGTGAGCGCCGAGGACATCGTGCGCAATCGGGATGTGGGCACGGGCTACGCCGAAAGCCTGGCCCGGCGGGAGGAGCGGGGCATTGCCCTGGCCCCCATCCTCCTGGTAGCTGGGGGTGTAGCCATCGCCGCCCGCTACCTGGGCCTGGCTCGGGGGGAGATGGACCTGTATGTGGCCGGGGGTCTGGGCATCGCCGCCTTTGTGGTCCTGGCCCCTTGGCTGAGAAAGGCGGTGGTGGCGCAGTGAGGACGGAGATGGCGGAGTTCTTGCAGGCATTGGAGGAGGCGGTTTGGGTGCGGGCGGACGCCACGGGGCAGTACTACCTCCTTCGGGCACCGGGCGGGCCCTGGCGCCTCTACCAGAGGGGGATTGAGGCCGCCTTCCTCCTCGCCGAGGGGGAGAAGGCGCTTCTTTGGGCGCCTGAGTTCGGGGTGCTCCTGCCCGACCATGCGTAGGTGGGTTTATCCCTTCCTCCTGGGGATGGCCCTGGCCCAGGCCCCGGGGCTTACGCCCGCCGAGGTCAGGCTCCTGGACCGCTTGGTGGAGGAGGCCCTTCCCCGGGATCCCGGCTACCTCCGGGCCCTGGCCGACCTCGAGGCCGCCCGCCAGACCCTCGGAATACTCGGGGCACTCTCCGCCGAGGCCGGAGCCGCCCTGGCAGGCGAGTACGGTCAGGTAGCCCCTGCCTACCGCCTCTCCCTTTCCCTCAACCTGGCCGAGGTCTTCCGCGACCGGAGCCCGGCCCTGCGCGCCCTCGAGGCCCAGGCGGAGGCAGCAAAGCGGGAAGCGCGGGTGCGGGTAGCCGGGGCTTTCTTCCGCTACCTCGCCGCCCGGGAAGCGGCCCGGACCGCCGCGGATGGGGTGGAGGCCCGGGAGGCAGAACTCAAGGCCCTTCAGGCCCGGGCCCGGGTGGGGGCCGCCACCCCGGCGGAGGTCCTCTCCGCCGCCGAAAGGCTTTCCCAGGCCCGCTTGGCCCTCTACCGGGCCAACCTGGACCTGGCCCTGGCCCAGGAGGAGCTGGCCCGGGCGGTAGGCCTCTCCTTGGAGGCCCTAAGAGCCTTTTTAAGGCCCCTTGAGGGGTCTGGGGGTACTCCAGGTACCCCCCAGGCCCCCAAGGCGCCCTAAAAGCCTTTTTAGGGGGAAGTGTGCGCTTTTCTGTATTTAGTCTGACTTTATTCCTCCTGCTCTCCCTTGCGGGGTGCGAGGCTCCGGTGGCCACTCACGAGGAAGAGGTGCCCCTCCGGTTCTACCGCTGGACCCCCGGGGGGGAGGTACCCCCCGAGGTCCTGTCGGGACCGCCCCTGAGGGTCCAGGTCCTCCTCTACCGCCAGGGGGCCGAGGCTTCGGCCCACCTTCGGGCCCAAGGGGGGCTCCCCGCCGAAGGGGAGGCCGTTCTCTTCCTGGAGGGGGCGGGAGGGGAGCGGGTGGCCGAGGGCTACAGCAACGGGAGGCCCTTCGTTGAGGTCCGGGGCCGGGCAGGGCGTCCTGCCTGTGCCTGGTGGTCGGTGCTCTTCTCGCCCGACCCCTGGAGGCAGGAGGACGCCGAGGCCCGCCTTTACCAGGCCCACGGACGGGTGTGCGAGGGGGAGAGGTAGATGGGGGAAGCGGAACTGCGGCGCAAGGTGGCGGAGCTTGAGGGGAGGGTCAGGGGCCTCGAGGCGGAGCGCCAGAAGCTCTTGGCCCGCCTGGCCTACCTGGAGGCCTCGGGCCGGAGGTCCCGGGGGCGCCTCTCCCGGGAGCAGGTCCTGGAACTCCACGCCCTCCTCTCCGAAGTCTGGATGGAACTCAACGCCACCTGTCCCCGCTTGGTTCCCGAGCTGGACCGGGCTCTCAGGCTCCTGGAGGAGGTTCTCGGGGGATGACCGCCGGGACGCACCTGGCCGGGGCCGCCCTCGCCGCCGGGCTCCTGCGGGGGCTGGGCCTCGAGGTGGGGCTTGTGGAGGGGCTGGCCCTGGCCTGGGGCTCGGTCATGCCCGATGTGGACACCACCACCTCGGGGCCGGGGAAGTTCATCCGGCCTGTCTCCTCCTGGCTGGAGCGGCGCTTCGGCCACCGCACCCTCACCCACAGCCTCCTCTTCACCGCCGCCCTGGCCCTTCTCCTCTACCCCCTTCTCCGGGCCAATCCCTCTGCCTACTGGGCCTTCCTGGCCGGGTACCTCTCCCACCTCCTGCTGGACACCCTCAATGTCAACGGGGTGCCCCTTCTGTGGCCGTGGCGGGTGCAGTTCTGGTTCTTTGCCGCCCGGGAGTGGCGCATCCGCTACGCCTCCCCCCAGGAGGCTACCTTGGCCCTCTCCCTGGCCCTCTTTGCCTTCGCCCTCTGGCCCCTCTCTGCCCAGGGCTTCGCCTCGGCCTTCCGCCACCTGGTGGGCACCCCTGAGGTGGCGGTGCTGGACTACCTGGACTGGCGGGAGCGCCGCGAGGTTTGGGCGGAGGTGCGGGGGTTCAACCGGGAAACCCAGGAGGCCGTGGAGGGACGCTTCCTGGTGGTGGAGGCCCTGGGCCGCGAGGGCTTCCTCATGGAGGACGAGCTGGGCCGCACCCTGGCGGTGAGCCGGGACGGGCAGGTGGTGGCCTACCGGGTGCGCATGCACCGCGGGAGACCCCAGGTGCTGCGGGAGTGGCGGCTGGACCTTTCGGGGCGCCTTCTGGGCGACCTTCTGCAGGCTCTTCCCCGGGGGGCCAGGCGGGTCTGGATCACGGGGGAGGCGGCTCCGGCCACCGAGCCCCCTCCCCTGGTTCCCCCGGTGGGTACCTATCCCCGGGTGAAGGCCTCCACCACCCCGCCCCGCCTGGTCCTCCACGCCGCCCGTCCCGAGGACCTCACCTCTCTGGCCGGGCTCTACCTCCGGGCGGGAAGTGCCGTGGTGCGGGCCGCCTTCTCCCCCGAAGGAGCGGGCGAGGCCTCCCTGGCTCTTCCCCACCTGCCTTCCCTCCCCCGGGTGCACCCTGTCCTCATACCCGACCTCCCCTCCCTTTCAGCCCTCCTGGTGCGCCCTGGAGATGCGGTGGAGGAAGGAGAGCCCCTGGCCCGCTATGTGGACGAAGTGCCCCTGGAGGAGCTGGCCCAGCAGGCCCAATCCCGGCGGGAGGAGGCCTCGAGGCTGGAGGGGGAACTCGCCCGCCTGGAAGAGCGCTTCCGTTCGGAGCGGGAGGCCCTCATGGGGGAACTCGCCCGCGCCCGGGAGGAGCGCGACCGCCTGCGCTACCTGGTGGCCCAGGGAGCCGAGCCCCGGCTGAAGCTCCAGGAAGCTGAAGCCAGGACAGAGGAACTCTCTGCCAGGCTGAAGCGCCTGGTCCTGGACTACACCGGGGAGCGGGCCAGGCTGGAGGAGCGCCTGCGGGAGGCCGGCCTCGAGGCGGTAAGGCTGGAGCGGAGGCGCGACCGGGAGGCGGAGCGCCAGCTCGTCCGCTCCCCCGTGGCGGGCCGCGTAGCCGAGGTGAAGGTGCGGGACATCACGCCGAAGGGGGTGACGGTGGAGGTGGTGGTTCTGGGCTCAGGCCCGTAGGGCAGGGCTCAGCGGCCCTCGCACCCCACCCCGTCCCTGTCCCGGTCAAAGCCGTGGGGGTCGGGAGGGAGGACGGGGAAATTCCGGTAGGGGATGTCCCCGCAGTCCAGGTCAGGAGGCGGCGGGGGGATGCAGACCGCGGGATAGACCGGGTCGCACCTTCCCTCCCCTCTCCCCGGGGGCCTCGAGGGCCTCCCCCACATCCCAAGCCCCCTTGTTCTCGCCTCCCGGGAGGCCTGGAGGTAGAGCTCGGCATAGCGGACATTGGGAGGAACGGTATAGGGCTCAGCCCAGCCGGCGCGCACCATCTCCAGGTTCACCTGCCGGAAGCGCCTCCCCCCATGGGTCCAGTCCCCCTGGGTATCCTCCAGGTAGAGGTAGGCCAGCACCCGGCGGTAGCGGTCCCTCTCCTGCAGGTCCAGCTCTACCCACACCTGCTTCCCTCTGAGAAGGCGGTTGAGGAAGGCTTTGGCCTCGAGGCCCATCTGCACCTCTTCAGCTCCTGAAGTGCGGCGGTTGTAGCTGGACTCGGGGGCGTCGATTCCGATGAGGCGCACGGGTCCCAGCCCTCTGAGTTCCACCGTGTCCCCGTCCACCACCTTCAGCACGGCCAGGGGGCCCTGGAGCCTGCCCTGCGGGCTGAGGGCCAGGACCAGGGATAACCCCCAGACCAGCAGTAAGGGAATGGCTCTCATGAGTTCACCCTATCGCCTTTCCGGTTCGCCGCATCCTCCCCCACCCCTTCCCCCCACCCCCTGCCCCCCGCCCCCCTTCCGGCGTCCTCCCCCGAAGGGGGGCGGGGGGGATGGGGAGGCCTCCTTCCCTGCGCCGGGCTGGGCCCCATTGTAGGCGGCTCCAGCGCTCCGGCAAGGCCGAGCCCTGCGGGTGGGGCCCCTACCCCAGCCTTGCCTCCGCGCTTCCGCCGCCCGTTGGGGGCCCTTGCGCCCGGCGCAGGAAAGTGGCGCGGGCAAAGGCGGGTGGTCGGCGTGCTTCAGCAGGTTCTTCCCCTCTCCGGTGTGGCGGCTTTCGCGGGTTCCCGGCATGGTTCTCCCTGGCCCGCGGCTCCCGTGGTGGCCCTGGTCCTGGCCTCTGGGGGGCAGGTGCGGGTGGGGGACCAGCGCGGCGTGGACTGGGCCGTGCGCCTGGCCTGTCCCTCCGCCGTAGTGGTGGAAGCCTCCCGCTTTCCTGGGCCGCCTGCGGCCCGCCTCCACCAGCGCACCCGGGCCGTGGTCCTGGGGCATGCCGGCCTGGGCCTCCCTCCCGCGTCCTGCCTCCTGGTTTTCCCGCCTTCTGGGGGCGCTCCTGCCCTGGGGCCCGGCTCTTCCCTGGCCCTCAGCCTGGCCCGCGGGGCGGGCCTCCCGGTCTGGGTAGCCGGGGAGCCTTCCCCCGGCCCCGGCTGGCTTCCCCTGTCCCTGGCCGGGGTGCCGGGGTGGGTTTTGCTTCCGGTTCAGAACAAGCTTTTCTAGCTACAGAAGCTTGACAAATAGGGTTTTGTGTCATATTATGGAGATGGAAACGGAGGCCGGAGCCCCGCCAAGAGCCAGGCCTCCGGGTTCCAAAGGAGGAAACCATGAAGGAGCTTAGCACACAGGCGCAGGTTCAGGTTCTCAGCCGGGAAGGGGCCCTCAGCCGGGCCGCCTGGGCCCTCATCCGCGCCCGGGAGAGGGTCGTTGAGCTCTACGGGTGGTTCCTGGCCGGGGAGACCGACAGCTACCTCACCCCCTTCCTGCTCGCCCGCGATATCGCCGAGGCCGTGGAGGAGGCCAAGGTCCTGGCCATCAGCTTCGCCATCCTGGAAAACTTCAGCGAAAGCGCCACCGCCTTCCTGGAGCAAGCCCGCCTCGAGGCCGCCCGCATTCTGGCCGAGAAGTCTGCTGGGGAGGAGGTGCCCTTCTAATGCGCGCCTTCCTGGCCCTCATCCTGGCCCTTCTGCTTGTGGCCGCGCCTGCCGCGGCCCTCGGCGCCCAGGACCCTGGTCGGGTGCAGCCTCTCTCCGATGAGGTGAAGGGGCTCGGCCCCGGGAGGAAGTAGCCCGCGAGGGGGCGGGGACTCCCGCCCCCTCCCTTGAGAAGGAGGATCCCGTGAAGCCCGAACTCGCCGCCCGCTTAGAGGAGGTTCTTGCCGCCCTGAGGGAGCGCGGCAGGTCCCTGATAGCCGCCGTGGCCGCCCACGCTGAAGCCCGCCTGGCCTACGAAGCCGCCCTGGACGCCCTGGAGGATGCCCGGGCAAGGGCCATCCGGGAGGGCCTCGAGGGCCGGAACGAGCAGGCCCGCCAGGCCGAACTCCTGGAGAGGACCCGGGAGCAGGAGGAGGCCGCCCGGAGCGCCCGCGCCGTCCTGCGCGTGGCCGAAGCCAATCTGGAAATGGCCCGGGTGGCGTGGGCTGTGGAGAAGGAGACCCTGAAGGCCCTGGCCTCTCTGGCGGAGGAGGCTCTTCCGGAGGTGCGCCCTCGGGGTTAGGCCGTGAAGAGAAGCCCCGGCCGCGCCTGCCCCCTGGAGGGGGCGGCGGGCCCTGCCCGCCATTAGACTGGGGTCATGCCAAGGCGTCCTCTCTACGACCCAGAGAAGTTCCGGGGCCTTCCCTGCTCGGCCCGCCTGGTCTGGTTCCACATCTGGGCTACTGGCGGGGGCGAGTACGCCGCGCGCAGGCTGGCCGAGGTCCTGGAAATCAGCCCCAATGCCGTTGCTCTGGCCCTCCGGCTTCTGGTCCAGAGGGGTCTTTTGGAGGTGGTGCGCCCGCCAGCCGGATCCAGGGCTGGGGTCTATCGGGTGCCCTCGAGGCCCTTGGAAAAGGCCTAGT